>NZ_AMXG01000037.1:0-26881 GCF_000313235.1 Pseudomonas sp. PAMC 26793 | reverse complement strand
ACCGTCATTTCGGATTCGATCGATACCACCACCGTGACCTTGTCGTACCAACGACACGGCGATCACTGAAGCGGCCAGATCACCTACACCGCCACGCTTTCGAACGAAGCGCATGCACCGGTGACCGTGACCTTGTCTAACGGCCAGGTCATCACCATTGATGCCGGTAAAACTACCGGCACTGTGGTTTTCCAAACGCCAGTCAATGACGTTTACAACAACGGTTCCACTGTTAGCACCACGATTACAGCGGCTACTGGCGGCAACTTTTGAGAAGTTGGTCCCGGATAACACCAACCCGCCGACCACCACAATTACCGACTCGATCGACACCACCACCGTGACCTTGTCGACTAACGACACTGCGATCACTGAAGGCGGTCAGATCACTTACACCGCGACCTTGAGCAACGAAGCTCATGCTCCGGTTACCGTGACGTTGTCTAACGGCCAGGTCATCACCATCGACTCGGGTAAAACCACGGGCTCCGTGGTTTTCCAAACACCGGTCAACGACGTCTACAACAACGGTTCCACCGTTAGCACGACCATCACCACCGCTACTGGCGGCAACTTCGAAAAGTTGGTTCCGGACAATACAAACCCGCCGACCACTGTTATTTCGGATTCGATCGACACCACGACAGTGACGTTGTCGACTAATGACACCGCGATCACTGAAGGCGGCCAGATCACCTACACCGCGACCTTGAGCAACGAAGCTCACGCGCCTGTGACCGTGACCTTGTCCAACGGCCAGGTGATCACCATCGACGCGGGCAAAACCACGGGCACCGTGGTTTTCCAGACCCCGGTCAACGACGTCTACAACAACGGTTCCACCGTTAGCACCACGATTACGACGGCTACTGGCGGTAACTTCGAGAAGCTGGTTCCGGACAATACAAATCCGCCGACCACCGTCATTTCGGATTCGATCGATACCACCACCGTGACCTTGTCGACCAACGACACGCGATCACTGAAGGGGCCAGATCACCTACACCGCCACGCTTTCGAAGAAGCGCATGCCCGGTGACCGTGACCTGTCAACGGCCAGGTCATCACCATTGATGCCGGTAAAACTACCGGCACCGTGGTTTTCCAAACGCCGGTCAACGACGTCTACAACAACGGTTCCACTGTTAGCACCACATACACGCTACTGGCGGCAACTTCGAAAAGTTGGTTCCGGACAATACAAACCCGCCGACCACTGTCATTTCGGATTCGATCGATACCACCACCGTGACCTTGTCGACTAACGACACTGCGATCACTGAAGGCGGTCAGATCACTTACACCGCCACGCTTTCTAATGAAGCGCATGCGCCGGTGACCGTGACCCTGTCCAACGGTCAAGTGATCACCATTGATGCCGGTAAAACCACGGGCACCGTGGTTTTCCAGACTCCGGTCAATGACGTCTACAACAATGGTTCGACCGTTAGCACAACGATCACCACCGCTACTGGCGGTAATTTCGAGAAGTTGGTACCGGATAACACCAATCCGCCGACCACCACGATTACCGACTCGATCGACACCACCACCGTGACCTTGTCGACCAACGACACGGCGATCACTGAAGGCGGCCAGATCACCTACACCGCCACGCTTTCGAACGAAGCGCATGCACCGGTGACCGTGACCTTGTCCAACGGCCAGGTCATCACCATTGATTCCGGCAAAACTACCGGCACCGTGGTTTTCCAAACCCCAGTCAATGATGTCTACAACAACGGCTCGACCGTTAGCACGACCATCACCACCGCTACTGGCGGCAATTTCGAGAAGCTGGTGCCGGATAACACCAATCCGCCGACCACCACGATTACCGACTCGATCGACACCACCACCGTGACCTTGTCGACCAACGACACTGCGATCACTGAAGGTGGCCAGATCACCTACACCGCCACGCTTTCGAACGAAGCGCATGCGCCGGTGACTGTGACCCTGTCCAACGGTCAGGTGATCACCATTGATGCCGGTAAAACTACCGGTACCGTGGTATTCCAGACTCCGGTCAATGACGTCTACAACAACGGCTCTACCGTCAGCACGACCATCACCACCGCTACTGGCGGCAACTTCGAAAAGTTGGTTCCGGACAATACGAATCCGCCGACCACCATCATTTCGGATTCGATCGACACCACCACCGTGACCTTGTCGACTAACGACACTGCGATCACCGAGGGTGGGCAGATCACCTACACCGCCACGCTTTCTAATGAAGCGCACGCACCAGTGACCGTGACGCTGTCCAACGGCCAGGTCATCACCATCGATGCAGGTAAAACTACGGGCTCCGTGGTTTTCCAGACACCCGCCAACGACGTTTACAACAACGGTTCGACCGTCAGCACAACCATCACCACCGCCACTGGCGGCAACTTCGAGAAACTGGTGCCGGACAACAGCCACCCAGCGGTTACCACCATCACCGACTCGATCGACACCACCACCGTTAAGTTGAGCACCACCGATACAGCGATCACCGAAGGCGGCCAGATCACTTACACCGCGACCTTGAGCAACGTCGCTCACGCCCCGGTCACGGTAACCCTGTCCAACGGCCAGGTGATCACCATCGATTCCGGTAAAACCACCGGCACCGTGGTCTTCCAGACACCCGCCAACGATGTCTACAACAACGGCTCGACCGTCAGCACCACCATTACAACGGCCACTGGCGGCAACTTTGAGAAGTTAGTCCCGGATAACACCAATCCGCCGACCACCACGATCACCGACTCGATCGACACGACGACGGTAACGCTGTCGACTAACGACACCGCAATCACAGAAGGCGGCCAGATCACTTACACCGCCACCTTGAGCAATGTCGCTCATGCCCCGGTGACGGTAACCCTGTCCAACGGCCAGGTGATCACCATTGATTCCGGTAAAACCACCGGCACCGTGGTTTTCCAGACGCCAGCCAACGACGTCTACAACAACGGTTCCACCGTCAGCACCACCATCAGCACGGCCACTGGCGGCAACTTCGAGAAATTGGTTCCGGATAACAGCCACCCGGCTGTCACCACCATCACTGACTCGATCGACACCACTACCGTGACTCTGTCGACGGCCAACACTGCCATTACTGAAGGCGGTCAGATCACCTACACCGCGACTTTGAGCAACGTCGCTCACGCCCCGGTGACGGTAACCCTTTCCAACGGCCAGGTGATCACCATTGATTCCGGTAAAACCACCGGCACCGTGGTTTTCCAGACGCCAGCCAACGACGTCTACAACAACGGCTCCACCGTCAGCACGACTATCACCACAGCCACTGGCGGCAACTTCGAGAAATTGGTTCCGGATAACAGCCATCCAGCGGTTACCACCATCACCGACTCGATCGACACCACCACCGTTAAGTTGAGCACCACTGACACAGCGATCACCGAAGGCGGCCAGATCACCTACACCGCGACCCTGAGCAACGTCGCTCACGCGCCGGTCACCGTGACCTTGTCCAACGGCCAGGTGATCACTATTGATTCCGGTAAAACCACCGGCACCGTGGTCTTCCAGACTCCGGCTAACGATGTCTACAACAACGGCTCCACCGTCAGCACGACGATCACCACAGCCACTGGCGGCAACTTCGAGAAGCTGGTCCCGGACAACACCAATCCGCCGACCACTGTCATTTCGGATTCGATCGATACCACCACTGTGACGCTGTCGACAGCCAATACCGCGATCACTGAAGGCGGCCAGATCACCTACACCGCGACCTTGAGCAACGTTGCTCACGCCCCGGTGACTGTGACCCTGTCCAACGGCCAGGTGATCACCATTGATTCCGGCAAAACCACCGGCACTGTGGTCTTCCAGACCCCACCCAACGACGTCTACAACAACGGCTCAACCGTCAGCACCACCATCACCACGGCCACTGGCGGCAACTTCGAGAAGCTGGTTCCGGATAACAGCCATCCCGCTGTCACCACCATCACCGACTCGATCGATACCACCACGATCAGCATTACCGGCGATGCTTCGGTGAATGAGGGCCAGACAGCCCACTACACCCTCACGCTGAGCAACGCGGCGGCCACTGACGTGACCGTCACGCTGAAATACAGCGGCACGGCCACCGACGGTTCGGACTTCAACGGCGCCTACACCGTGAAGATCCCGGCTGGCGCCAGCAGTGCAACCTTCAACGTGAACACCCTTGACGACAAGCTGACCGAGCCTACCGAAACGCTGGTGATCACCATCGATAAGACTTCCGGTGGCAACTTCGAGAAGCTGGCGATCAGCGGTACCAATGGCAGCATCAGCACCAATATCATCGATAACGACGCCCCGCCGGTCATCGACCTGGACGCCAACAATTCCAGCGGCGCCACCGGTGCGGATTACAAGGTGACGTTCACCGAGGGCACCACCGGGCCGGGTGTGTCGATTGCCGACACCGACATCAAGATCACCGACCCGGACAGCACGATGCTGACCGGCGCCACCGTCACCCTGACCAACGCGCAAGTGGGCGACGCGCTGAACCTGGGCAATAGCGTCAACGGCATCACGATCAACTCCAACAACCAGACGGGCACCATCACCCTGACGCTGTCGGGTACCGCGACGCTGGCCGATTACATGACGCGGATCCAGAACATCACCTTCACCAACAACAGCCATGACCCGAGCACCACGCCGCGGATCATTACCGTGACGGTGACCGATGGCGGTAACTACTCCAACGTTGCCACCGCCACCGTCAACGTGGTGGCCGTCAACGATGCGCCGGTGGCTACCGGCAGCGCCGTCACGGGTACCGAAGACACGCCGCTGGCCTTGGCCTGGTCCAACTTCGGCGTGACTGACGTCGACTCGCCACAAGCGAGCCTCGGGGTGAAAATCACCGAGCTGCCGGTCGCTGGCAAATTGCAGTTCCTGGCAGCGGACGGGGTGACCTGGTCCAACGTCACCAGCGGCCAGACCTTTACCAAGGCCCAGATCGACGCCGGCCAATTGCGCTTTACGCCCAATGCCAACGAGTCCGGGACCGATGGTTACGGCGGCACTGGCATCGGCAATAAACAGGCTGACTATGCGCAGTTCAAGTTCCAGCCAACCGATGGCAAGGATCTAGGCACTGCCGCGACAGTGAAAGTCGATATCACCCCCGTGGCCGACGCACCGAACCTGACGGTGGCGGACAACGCCGTGAACTCCGTGGGCCTGACCAAGCAAAGCTGGAACAGCGTTGCGAACCTGGGCACCAACGGCAACGGCGCTGCGCCGGCAGACCTGAAAAACGCGATTGATAACGCCGGCACGCCGAACACCAGCACCACGGTGACCACTGTTGTGTCTGACGCAAACGTGGCGGCGGGCTCTGGCTCCAAGACGTCCGGCCTGATCTACATGGAAGCCGGGAAGAGCTACACCTTCAGCGGCACCGGTGATGACAGCCTGGTGGTCAACGTTGGCGGCAAAGACGTAGCGAGCGCACTGTGGGGCACCAACAGCGGCAAGTTCAGCGGCTCGATCACCCCGACCGTCAGCGGCTACTACAGCATCGAGATCTACCACGCCAACCAGTCCGGACCTGGCAGCTATAACGTCAATGTGCAAATCGGCAACGGTGCGGTCCAGCCCCTGAACACCAGTGGCATACCGCTCTACACCGGCGTCAGCGACCTGATCAATGCCGGCGTGACACTGTCCGACCTGCATGGCAGCAACGGCGACGGTTACTACACCGGCTACAAGCTCAACGAAGGCCTGGAGAATGGCTCGGTGCACCTGTCCAAGGTCACCACCAGCCTGACCGACACTGACGGTTCGGAAAGCCTGAGCGTGAAGATCAGCGGGATTCCGGCGGGCTCGGTACTCACCGATGCGGCCGGGCATACCTATAGCGCCGGCGCGAGCACAGGTGAAGTGAACGTAACGGGCTGGGACTTGAGCACCCTGACCATCAAGCCACCGACCTACTACAGCGGCCAGTTCAACCTGACGGTGACCTCGACCTCGACTGAAAGCCTGGGCGGCTCGGCCATTACCACCGCGCAGTTGCCGGTCACGGTTTACCCGGCAAACTACAACTCGATCACCGCAACGTCGGGCAGCGACAACATCACCGGCACCGATGGCAATGACATCGTGGTCGCGGACATCGGTGGCCTGAACGTGGTGCAAGGCAAGAACTACAACATCGCTTTCATGGTCGACAGCTCCGGCAGCATGAGCGCCGATTCGGTCAACGCGGCCAAGGCGTCGCTGACCTCGGTGTTCAGCTCACTGAAAAACAGCCTCGGCGCGAACACATCGGGCACCGTAAATATCTTCGTGGCGGACTTCGATACCCAAGTCAATAAATCGGTGGCGATTAACCTGAACGATCCAAACGCGCTGGCGATACTCAAGGGCGTGCTGGATTCGATGGTCTCCGGTGGCGGCACCAACTATGAAGATGTGTTCAAGGCCACCGCCAACTTCTTCCAGAGCAACCTGGCGACCGGCAATACCGGCGCGACCAACCTGACTTACTTCATCACTGACGGCCAGCCGACGTACTTCCAGAACGGTGAACAAACCAATCCGGTGGTCACCGACTTCTACAACTACAACACCACCGATGGCCGGCTGGATGACTACATCAACACCAACAACTATCAGTTGGGCAACGCGTTCTCGATCACCGTCGGCAGCAGCAAGCTGCAACTGATCGACAGCGCCGGTCAGGTTCACAAGTGGATGCAGAACTGGAACGGCAGCTGGTACGACAGCGGCGTCATCGGCACCGTGCATGCCCAAGGCGACGGCACCTATGAGGTCTCGTACCTGGACGGCAGCGGTAGCAGCACCAGCTCTGCGACCACCAGCAATGCCGGCAGCGGCTTTGCGCTGCTCAGCGGCATGTCCAGTGTGGAGGCGATTGGCATCAACAGTGGGGTCAGCCTCAACGACCTCAAACCGTACGACTCGGACGGCAAGCCACAGAGCAATATCGATCCGAAGGACTTGGCCAACGCCATCCTGGGCCACACCGAGGCGACCTTGCCAGGCTCTGACACCATCAACGGGGGCGATGGCAATGACATCATCTTCGGTGACCTGGTGAGCTTCAGCGGGATCACCGGCGAGGGCTACAACGCGCTGCAGGCCTTCGTCGCACAGAAAACCGGGATGGCCGTCACGGCCGTCACCACGTCGAACGTGCATCAGTACGTGACCGAACACTACGCCGACTTTGATGTGTCCGGCGCCAAGGACGGGAACGACACGCTGCTGGGCGGCGCTGGCGACGACATCCTGTTCGGTCAGGGCGGCAACGACTACCTCGATGGCGGCAAGGGCAATGACATCCTGCTGGGCGGCACCGGCAACGACACGTTGATCGGCGGTCCGGGCAACGACATCCTGGTGGGGGGTGCCGGTGCTGATTTGTTCCTGTGGAAGGCTGGCGACTTGGGCAACGACGTGATCAAGGACTTCAAGGCTGCGGACGGTGACCGGATTGACCTGCGGGATCTGTTGAAAGGTGAGAGCGACAGCACCATCGACAACTACCTCAAGATCACCACGGTGGAAGGCGTCTCGACGCTGCAAGTCAGTACCGAAGGTAACCTGAACAAGGCCGGCGGCCTGGCGAACGCGGATGTCACCATCAAGCTGGAAGGCAACGACTGGTCTCATACGAGCATCAACTCGCTGATCAGCGGTGCCGACCCGACCATCAAGATCGATCACACCGCCTAAGCCTGCGTTCATCGGCCGCCCAAGCGGCGGCCGATGTACATTAACGGGCTCGTCACTGGCTCTGTGGGACGGTTGCACCGCATACTCGCGCCCATTACCCACCGTTAGCCTGTGTTGATGGCTGCGGGCTTCATTGCTGAGGGATTGTTATGTTTTATGTGCAACGTGATGCCCACGGCGGGCTGATTCGCGTAGAGGCCGCGGCCTTCGCCGAATCAACGGAAACGCTGCCGGCCGATCACCATGAGATTCAGGCGTGGTACGCCAACACGCTCGTAGAGACCAGCCTGAATCAGCTCAAGCAAAGCGACCTGGAGATGATTCGGGTTCTGGATGACTTGATCCAGGTGTTGACCAGCAAGGGCGTGATTCGCGTCACCGACCTGCCGCCGGCGGCCCAGGCCAAACTGTTGGATCGCAACCAGGCGCGGGAAGCACTCGGCGGGCTGAACAGCTTGATCAACGATGAAGAAACCGGGCTGATCTGAGGCCCCATACAGTCGCCGCTGCCTCAGCAGCGGCGACTCGCATTACTTCCAGGGCGCCGGCTCGCCAAACAACTGCCCCTGCACGCCGAAAATACCCATCGCGCTGATCACCGCCAACTCACCCTCAGTCTCCACACGCTCAGCGATCAGTGGCAGGTCAATGCTGTGTGCGGCACGCTGGATGGCTTCGATAAACAGGCGTTTGTCGCTCTCTTGGTCGATGTCGCGAATGTAGCTGCCGTCGATCTTCAGGTAGGCCAGGCCCAGGCGCGCCAGGTTGCCGATCATGCTGAAGCGCCCGCCGAAGCGCTGCAGGCTCAAGGAGAAATTGAGTTCGCGCAGGCGGTGGGTCAATTGCTCAAGCACCGCTTGTTCCGGCAGTTGCTCTTCGCCGATTTCCAGGGTCAGCCGTGGGCCAAGGTTGGAGTGTTGGCGCAATAACTCGAACACTCGATTCAGGGCTTGCGGGTCGGCAAAGGTCGCGGCCGACAGGTTCAGCGCGAGGGATTCGGTGTGGCCGGCCATCTGCTTGAACACCAGCTCCAGCATCATGCGGTCAAGGCGCGCCGACCAGCCGAAGCGCTCAAGCCATGGCAGGAAGCGCCCCGCCGCAATCGTCTGCCCTTGGTCGTCCTGCAGGCGTGACAGCACTTTGTAGTGCAGCACCATCTGCGGGTCGTGGCTGGCAACCACCGGCTGGAAATACAGCTGAAAACGTTGCTCGGTCAACGCACGGTCGAGCAAGGTATGCCAGGCATGATGGTCATCGCCAACACTGGCCGTCGCGCTATGGTCCAGGCACACCCAACCGGTGTCCCCTTGGGTCTCCGCCTGGGCCAGGGCCTGGTCGGCCAGTGTCAGCACGGCTTGCGGTGCGTCGCCATGGATGAACGGTGCCAGGCCGATGTAGGCGACCGGCGTGACATCGCTGGCACCCGTGGCTTGCAGGCTAAGCAGGACGTTTTCCAGGTTTTGCGCCAGCTGCAACGCCTCTTCGCGTACCAGCCCCGGCGCCAGCACGGCAAACTCGCCGCCGCGGATCCGGGTGACCAGGTTATGGGTTTCCGGGTAGGGCTCGCACTGACGCAACAGTTGCTCGCCCACCGCCTGCAGCAATTGGTCGGTGCGCTGGCCGCCCAGGCGCTGGTTGAGCCCGGCCAGGTCCTTGACCCGCAGGAGCAGCAAATAACCGGAGTTGGTCTCCTCCGGATTACTCACCCGGGCGTTGAGTTGCATCTCGAAATAGCGCCGGTTAGCCAAGCCGGTGAGGTTGTCCTGGTATGACTCGACTCGCAGCCTTTCACTGCGCTCGGCTTGCTCCTGAAACAGGGCCTTGAGTTTCTCCACCATCTGGTTCATCGCCTGCACCACACGACGTAACTCCGGGGTGCGCGGCAGTTCGGGCAAGCTCAAGAATTCCCGGCGGGCAATCGCATGGGACTGTTTGACCATGTAGTCCAAGGGCTTCAATTGTCGGCGCAGTAACAGGGCTCCCAGCACGGCGCTGACAGCGCCACACAGCAACAGCCAGCCAAGGCTGCCAAGCGCGCTTCGCCAGAGCTTGGCCAGGGCGAACATCGGGTGGCTGACCACCTCAACCCGTGCCGCCTGCTCCCAGCCACGGTTGACCAGGGCGTCGCCACCCGCCGGCTCCAGGCCGATCAGGTTGACGAACCATTTGGGCACGCCATCGCTGTCGGGGGTACCGTTGCGTTCGACAATGACCTGGTCATTCTTCAGGTCCACCACGCGGATGCTGGCGTAGTAGCCGCTGTCGAAGATCGAGCTGACCAGCAACTCCACCATCGCCGGGTCATCAATGTTGGGGGTCAGCGACAGCGCCAATGCGGTCGCTGCGTCCTGCGCATGGGAGCGCAACTGGTTGACATATTGGGTGCGCGAACTCTCCAGGCTCACCATGAAGCTGCCGCTGAAGGCGACCACCAAAAACAGACAGATAGCGATCAATAGTTGTTTGAACAGAGACATCTGTACAGGTACTCCTAGTTGGCAGGCTCGGCTGGAAAGCCTTCCGCACGCATTTTTTTCAACACATCCTGCCAGCGTGACAAGCGTTTGGTATCACCGACTTTTTTGTCGCCCTTGGCGCCCGGCAACCATAAGCCTTCAGCATTGAAGGAATAGACGGGCAGCAAGTCGGTACGCTGGCTTGCGGGCTGGATCTCATCGGTAAGGCTGTCGAGCACCAGCGGCATCGCGTCCGGCGTCGAGTAATAGGTCAAGACCATGTGGGCGCGATTCTGACGCAACGCCTTGACGTAGGTAATGCGCAATTTGTCGCTGGCGACGCCCAGATGACGCAAGCTGAAATACTTGGCGATTGCATAATCTTCGCAATCCCCGGCGCCCTTCCACAGGGCTTCGATAGGGGTTTCCCAATAGTCCACCTGATGCCACAGGTCGATGTCTTCCACATAATGCATTTGCTTGTTGAAGAACAGGTTGACTACCTTAAGCTGCTCCTGCTCGCTGACTTGCTTCTGCGTCGCCAACAACCGTTGCCAGGCGTCAATGCGCTGCTGCCCTTCTCCCAACGGACCGTACAGTGCCGTCGCTTTGCGGCTGATCTGGGAGAAATCCCAATCGGCATGCAACCCGCCAGGCAATAAGCCAGCCAGCAGCAGCACCGAAAAAAGCCAGCGCAGGACCCAAGGGGGAATAAAACGTACCGCCAAAGCGTTCAATCCGTAGAAGAAGACGGAGTAGCGTTGGATGGTGAAGGTTCGAATGGTAAAAAACAATGGCACGGTGCAATCACCGCAACAGTACGCATTTTTCCATCGCGACCGTAAGACGCAGCAAGCAACAAATGTGGGTCAAAAAGCAGCATTGTTGAGTCGCTTACAAGCCGAAACCTTGCCTGTTTGACAAGCTTGTGGACAAACTCTAGTGTGCATTGGATCCAATTAGCCACCTCACCCTGAAAAGGAGGATAGCGTAGTCGTGACGCAGAAGCCGAACCCTTTGAGCAGCATCCAGATCAGCGGGCCCATCCCCGCCCATCTCGCTCGCTCCGTGATTGAAGAAACATTGCGCAACGCCATCCTGGATGGCCGCTTGCCCTGCGGCACCGCCATGCGCCAACAGGAGCTGGCCAGCTTGTTCGGCGTTAGCCGGATGCCGGTGCGCGAGGCACTGCGTCAACTGGAAGCCCAGTCACTGCTGCATGTGGTCACCCACAAAGGCGCGGTGGTGGCGCCGCTGATTGAAGACCATTCGGCAGAAACCTATGCGCTGCGCATCCTCCTGGAATCCGAAGCGCTGCGCTTGTCGATTCCCCTGCTCACGCCCGATGACATTGCTCAGGCTGGCGCCTTCATCGATGCGCTGGAACGAGAAAGTGACTACACCGAAATCGGCCGCCTCAATCGCCTGTTTCACATGGCGCTATATGGCAAGGCAGGCAATCAGCGGCTGCTCAAGCTGGTTGAGCATGGCTTGAATGAAGAGGAGCGTTTCCTGCGCTTCAACCTCGAAGCCATGGGCCTGGGCAAGACGTCCCAGGAAGACCACCGGGAACTGCTGGATTTGGTGGCGAAAAAGAAGATCGAGGAAAGCATCCTGACGTTGCGTAACCACCTCACCCGCGGCATGGAGGTGATTACGGGTTACCTCAGGAGTCTTGAGCAGAGCGACGATAAAACCTCGCTGTGAATGCCTCAGGGAACTGAACCTCCCCCTTCGACCACATAGCGCTGCGAAGCCACTTGGGTCGGGGGAGCTCAGTGCATCACAGCGGCGAAGTTCTTGCCCGGCGAAACATCAGTTAAAAATAACTATTCCAGCTTAATGTTTAATATCCAAGGAAATTTCCCACACTTCATAGAACACACCAACTACAGCAACACATTTATTTGCAAACTCTTATAAAACTAAAAACCGCTGATCACTCAATCAGACTATTGTTTTTTATTACCCAAACTCCAAATCTCCCAAACCAATAGCGTGAACTCGTGCTCGGGCGTCACTGTGAGCGGCGTTCCTTTAAATAAAGCCTTGTGTTTTGTCACCGCGTGCGAATTTTTGAATAACGGCGCCAGCCTTAAGCATGGCTAATCCGCTATCAAGGCATCCGCGCGCGTGAAAACCAATGTTTATTTGTCGCTGAAGCAAAACGCTTTTATCAGGGAAGAGACAACGACTTATAGGCATCGACCATGTTCCAACACTCACACCTGCTTAAACAAAAAAAGCAGCAGTTGCACAGCCATCCATTATTCGTACAAATAAATACGCTGCAAAAGTTGCAGTTCTTTATGGAAAACCACGTGTTCGCCGTTTGGGACTTCATGACACTGACCAAGCGCCTGCAACATGACCTCACGGGTATGCGCCTGCCCTGGTTACCGCCAACGGACCCACAAGCGGCTCGCCTGATCAATGAAATCGTACTGGGCGAAGAGTCGGACGCGTACCCCGGCCACGGACATGGCAGCCACTTCGAGCTATACCTGGAGGCCATGCGTGAGGTCGGCGCGAATACGGCGACCATCGAGCGGTTCATCAGCCTGCAACGTGACGGCTGCGACGCAGAAACGGCCCTGGAAAAAGTCGATATCCACCCCGCCGTGGCCCGGTTCGTCAGAAGCACGCTGCAGGTTGCCCTGAACGCGCCCACCCACTGCGTAGCCGCAGCCTTTCTGCACGGCCGCGAGAGCGTCATCCCGATGATGTTCAAACGCATCCTGGAAAGCTGTGAAATAGCTCACCGCCAGGCACCGACCTTCTGCTACTACCTCAAACGCCATATGGAGATCGACGCCGAAGAACATGGCCCGGCGGCAACGCAATTGCTGCAGCGCCTCACACTCGCCGACCCGACTCGCGAGCAGCAGGCCAACAGTGCAGCCCTCGGCGCCGTGGAAAGCCGCCTGGCCTTATGGGACGGGTTGCACCTGCGCCTGTCGGAGGTGGGCGTATGAACCCTGCCGACTACCGCTCATTTGCCGACGACTGGGAGCGTCGCGCGACTATCCGCACGCGCCCGCGCCGCTTGCTGGAAAATGACCACAAGCTGATCTATCCCTTGAGCCGGCAACCCTTGGTGCTGAGCGCGACCTTTGTCGATCAATGCCCACAGCACCGGGATTTTGTCTTGTTGCAGACGTTCTACAAATTCATCAACGACGTGGTGATCTTTGAAACCGAGATCGTCGACAAGACCGCACGCAGCATTGCCAAGAATCGCTTTTCAGTGCCCTTCCCGCTCGCCTGTCGCTACGACGCCATGACCGTAGTCGTGGATGAGGATTACCACACCCTCGTCGCCCTCGATTTCATGCAACAGACCGTCGAGATGACCGGCATCCCGGCCCTGGAACTGCCCGGGCAAATCGAGCTGAGCCGCGCCTTGCCTGCCGCGCTGGCACTGGCTCCCGAGCACCTGCGGCATGCCGTGGAACTGATCGCGGTGGCCATCGCCGAGAACACGGTGACCCATGAGGTGGCGGCGTTTTCCAAGGACGACAGTGTCAAGCCATCCATCCGTGGATTGATGGCCGACCACCTGTGTGACGAAGGCCGCCATGCGGTTTTCTGGACGCGTCTGGTGCGTATTTATTGGCAGTCTGCCAACGCCTCGGACCGCGACTGCATCGCCCAGATCCTGCCGATATTTCTCCAGCATTACTTGACCCACGACCTGCAGAAAACCTTCGACCTGCAATTGATCGAGCACCTGGATATCAGTGACGGCACGCGCTCTGCGCTACGCGCTGAAGTGCAGGCGATGGGCTTTCCCATTACCCGCCAGCACCCACTGATGGGCAATATCATAGGGTTCCTGAATCACAGCGGCCTGCTGCAAACGCCGAGCGTGGTTCGGGCGTTGGATGCCTTTCTTCCGGTATCAGGAGGGCACCCATGAGGCACCTGAAGATTGGGCTGACGGGCTCCAGCGCGGCATTGAATGAAATCAGCAAGACGCTGGAGCAATACGGTCATGGGTGGGTGCGACCACAGGATGTAACCCACGTAGACCTGTTGATTGATGACGGTAGCGAGGAGGTTCCGCCAGGCCTGACTTGCACAGCCTTGATGTGCCTGCGCCTGGGCATGGGGGCGTTGACCGAATGCGGACTGCCGATCCTGCAGTTCAGGTGTTACGGCCACTCACGGCGACTTCTGGCAACCCTGGACGTTGCCGGCGAAGCCTGTGGGAATGGTCAACGATTGCGTCAACAGGCGGTCAGCAACCTGGTGGAATGGGTGGCCCAGCAGGTGAGTGGGTTCTCCCGGGACCCGGACCATTTCTCGCAGACGGCCGTCGCCTCCGATGATCCGGAACACGGCCTGCAAGCGCTCGCATCGCTGGCGTACCTGCATCGCTTTAACCTGACAGCTGATTTGGCGCTGCGGCAACACGCCCAGGTGCCAATGATCGAGCGACTGGAAAACAGTCTTAAAACCTACGCCGAGCGGCCGGCGCTGAATATTGCAGGCCGCGTGCTGAGTTATCGACAGTTGCATCGCAAGAGCCTGGCTATCCATCAACGTCTTTGGCCTCTGCTTGGGCACCGCGACACACCGCCGGTGATCGGTGTCTGCCTGGGCAAATCCCCAGAGCTGTACGCCAGCATCCTCGCGGTGCTGGCCTGCGGCGCGGTGTACCTGCCCCTGGAGCCAGGCCACCCGCTGCAACGCCAGCAGGTCATGCTGGAAACCGCCGGCGTCGCGGTGCTGCTGGATGACGGCAAGCATCCACTGCGGGACGGTTTTTCTGCATTGGATGTGAGCACGCTCGACACCGCCGGCAACCCGCAGCTAATGCGCCGGCGGCCATCCATGGACGCCCCTTGCATGGTGCTCTACACCTCGGGCACCACTGGCCAGCCCAAGGGCGTGCTGCTCAGCCAGCTCAATCTGGCGCATTTCACCGCTTGGTTCGGTGGCCATGTACAACTGAACGAACACAGCCGGGTTTTGCAGTTCTCGCCCTTGAGTTTTGACTCTTCGCTGATCGACATCTTCCCGAGCCTGATCGCGGGCGCCGAGTTGATCGTGCCCAGTGAAGACCAGCGACGCGACCCGCAGCAAATGGTGGAGCTGATCCGCCAAGAGCGCATCACTCACGCCTTCCTGCCTCCCGCGTTGCTGAGCATCCTGCCGCTGGATCAACCCCTGGGCCTGGCCCATGTGATCACCGGTGGTGATGTATGCGAACCCTGTGTGATCGAGCAGTTGTCAGGGCAGTGTCGCCTGCACAACTTCTACGGGCCCACCGAAGCCACCGTGCTGGTGACCCACCGCACGTTGCTGCCAGGCGACAGTAACCGCAACCTCGGCACCCCCATCGCCAACAGCCAAGTGCTGATCCTCGATGGGCAACTGCAACCGGTGGATGAACAGGTGATGGGTGAGCTGTACATCGTCGGCCCTGGCGTCAGCTTGGGTTACCTCAACCAGCCGACGCAGACCGCGGAACATTTCGTGGAGCTGGGATTGCCCGACGGCCAGACCTTACGGGCCTACCGCAGCGGCGATCTGGCGAAGTGGACGGAAAACGGCATCGAACTGGGCGGGCGCCGAGATCAGCAAGTGAAGATCCGAGGCTTCCGGGTCGAACCGCAAGAGATCGAACATTGCCTGCGCAGCAGTCAGCTGTTTCGCCAAGTGGCGGTGGTGATTGATCCCGACCGACGAATCCTGGCCTTTGTCGCTCAGCCCGAAACACCAGACGCCCTGGCTGTACTGAAGCAGCACGCCCGACAAACACTGCCGGACTATCTTCGGCCAACCCTGTGCACAGAGCTTGCGAGCATGCCGTGCACGCCCAACGGAAAAGTCGACCGCCAGGCATTGCTTGCGCTACCGACGCAACCGCTGCCGGCCATCAATCACGGCGAACCGCACACGCCGATGCAAGTGCAGTTGCTCAACCTGTGGAGCGAGTTGCTCGGCGTGCCAGTGACGCAGCTGTCGACGGACGACAGCTTCTTCAATCTTGGCGGCCATTCCATCCTCCTGTCGACGATGCTGCTGCGTATCCGCGAGCAGTTCGGGCGCAGCCTCTCCCTCAGCCGTTTTTTTGAGACACCCACGGTCCGCACCCTCGCCACGCTGATGGGTGACGACGTCCCACGCGAAGCACCGACCGGCGAGGCAACCCGGGATGCGCTGCGTGAGCTGCATTTGCAGACACTGCCAGCGGACCTGGCGGGGGAACGTCGTAAAGTGATCGTGACCGGGGCCAACAGTTTTCTCGGGGTGCATATCGTCGAGGCGTTACTGGCCGAGGGCGCACTTGAAGTGGCGTGCCTGGTGCGCGAGCACCCCGGACATTCGGCGACCGAGAGGTTTGCCGAGGCGCTGCGCGAGTACCGCCTGGAACACCTGGACCTGAGCCGGGTGCGGGTGTATGCCGCCGACATCAGTCAGCCGCGCCTTGGCTTGGCCAGCGAGGCGTATGAGTACCTCGCCGGGGCGTTCGGCGTGTTGGTGCACAACGCCGCCCACGTCAATCACGTGATGGACTACGCCACGCTGGCCAAGGACAACGTCGAACCGGTGCTGGAATGCCTGCGTCTGTGTGAAACCCGGTGCAAGAAGGTCTTCAACTTTATCTCGACGCTGTCGGCGGCCAGTAGCATCGACGCACAAGGCCAGGTGCTCGAGACGCTCGCCGCCGCCACCCCGCCGATCTACATCCAGAACGGCTACAACCTGTCCAAATGGGTCGCGGAACGCTTGCTGGGGCGCGCTGCCGGGCAAGGTGCCTGGGTCAATATCCATCGCCCCGGGAACATCAGTTTCAACAGCCGCAGCGGTGTCTGCGAACCACAGAAAAATCGCCTGATGTTGATGCTCAAAGGCTCACTCCAACTGGGCCTAGTGCCCCGCCTCAAGCTGAATTTTGACCTGATGCCCGTGGACTTTCTTGCCCGGTTTGTTGCGTTCCACAGTGGCCGCCGTGGTGATGGAGGGACCGTGTTCAACCTGCACAACCCGCAGCCCTTGAGCTGGGAATCCTACGTCGAGGCCTTCCGCCAGGCAGGCCATGCATTCGAACTGGTGAGCGTCGCCCACTGGCAACGTCACCTGCACACGGTGGACAGTCGCAATGCATTGTTCGGCGTACTGGGTTTCTACCTCAATGGTGTGGGCGAGGATATCGGCGATACCTCAATGATCCGGCATGACAACGCACGACGTGGCGTCGAGCAGATGGGCGCGCACTACCCCGAGAAAAATCCGGCGCTGTTACGCATGGGCTGCGAGTACCTCAAGCGCATCGGCTTCCTGCCATCAAGCGCTCAACTGAAGGAAACCCTATGAAACCCGATACGTTGATTCGCAACCCTTGCGGCAAGCCTGTTGTGTCTTCAGTGACGGTTGCCTGTGATGCCGCCCGTGCGTGGGCGGTAGTCGGTGATTTTGCTGGCTTTGATAGATTTATCCCGGCCTTGTCCCACATCGAAATGACCGGTGCGGGCATCGGATCGCTGCGCAAGAAATGCTTCCACGATGGAAATCTGGTGGTGGAACAACTCAACAGCCGCGACGAGCGGGCCATGCACATGACTTGGACAACGATTTACAACACGTTGGGCGTGGCACGGCTGTGGGCAGCCATGGGTGTCGAACCGTTGGGAGCGGGCTGTTCACGGGTGACCTGGACGATCATCGCCGAGCCGGTTGAACAGGGTGTGGAAGGGTTTGAGCCGTTTGTGCAGGCATTCGCCGACAGCGCGCTGGAGAATGTGCGAGCGATGTTTGGCTAAACCTGTAGGCGCGAGCTTGCTCGCGAAAAACGAATAGGCGAAACGGGCTATCTGGTAGCGCTGCGTTAGCGTGGACGTTCTTCGCGAGCAAGCTCGCTCCTACAGGTTAATCATCAGATTTTGAAACTGTCGACCAACTGCTTCAGCCGGTTGGCCTGTTGAGACAACGCGTCGCAATCCTTCAAGGTTTCGTTGAGGTTGGCCACGCCTTGCTGATTCAGCAGGTTGATCTGGTTGATATCGACATTGAGAGTTTCCACCACGGCGGTCTGCTCCTCGGTGGCGGCTGCTACCGACTGGTTCATGCCGTCAATCTCGACGATCCGCTGAGTCACGCTGACCAGGCGCTCACCGGCCTGGTTGGCGACCTCGACGCTTTCTTCGCTGGAGGTCTGGCTGGCGTTCATCGTGGTCACGGCCTCACGCGAGCCAATCTGCAGCGAGGTGATCATTTTGTGGATCTCTTCTGCCGACTCTTGAGTGCGGTGCGCCAGGTTGCGGACTTCATCCGCCACCACGGCAAACCCACGCCCGGCTTCACCGGCACGCGCAGCCTCAATCGCAGCATTAAGAGCCAGCAAGTTGGTTTGCTGGGAGATGCCTTTGATCACATCCAGGATGTGGCCGATGTTGTCGGTGCTGGCGTTCAGGGTTTCAATCTGTGTGCAGGACAGGCTGATTTTTTGCGAAAGCTCCGACATCGCCAGGATGGTTTTCTCCACCACCTTGCGCCCGTCATCAGCCTGCTCGCTGGCACCGCTGGCGTGTTGCGAAGCGTCTGCGGCGTTGCGCGCGATTTCCTGAGTGGCAGCACCCAGCTCGTTGATTGCCGCGGCCACGCTGTTGGTGCGGGCGCTTTGTTCGTCGGAACCGACGATCGACGCGTTGGACGAGGCCATTACACGCTGGGACAGGTCGTGTACCTGGCGGGTGGCCGAGGAAACTTCGGAAATTGACGCGTGAATACGCTCGACGAATTGGTTGAAGGCACTGCCCAAGTCACCGAACTCGTCCTTGCTTTCCACGGTCAGGCGACGGGTCAAGTCACCCTCGCCCTGGGCAATGTCCTGCATGGCGCGACCCATGGTGGTCAGCGGACGCATCAAGACCTGGATCAGCAGGCTCAGGAACACCGCGATAGCAGCAACTGCAATGAACATGGCGATCAATGCCGAGGTGCGGAACTTGCCCAGCGGTGCGTAGGCTTTGTCTTTGTCGATCGACAGTCCGATGTACCAATCTGCATTCGGCAACCCGCTGATCGGGGTGAAGGACAGGATCCGCTCCTGGCCATTGAGGACCACTTCCTGGCTGACCTTCTCAATGCGTACGTGGGTGCCCGGGTAGATGTCCTTGAGGTTCTTCATCACTTGCTCCTGGTCCGGGCTGACGATCACCTGGCCGTCACCGCTGACCAGGAATGCATGGCCGATACCGCCGAAATCCACCGAGTTGATGATCTTCACCAGGGTTTGCAGGCTCAGGTCACCGCCAACCACGCCAAGCAGTTCGCCATTCTTTTTCACCGGCATAGCGATCGTTACGATCAGCCCACCTACCGCTGCCATATAGGGCGGCGTGAGCATGGTCTTGTCGGCGGCCACGGCTTGTTTGTACCAAGGGCGCTGACGAGGGTCGTAGCCATCGGGCATTTTGGCGTCGGGACGCTGAGTGAACACGCCGTTGGTTGAACCGACGTAGGTGAACTGGAAGTTGGAGGTAAATGCCGACTGGTCGACCAACCCCGGAAGATCGGCAGCGCTGCCCTGGTGGGCCACGTTTTGCGCCAAGCTTTCCAACACCAGTACCCGGCCGCTGAGCCAGTTCTGCACACTGCTGGCGGTCAGCTCACCGGACTGCTGGATAGACGATTCCAGGTTTTGCCGGATGGTGTTGCGCTGCAGGTAGTCGTTGTAGAACGTGAATAACGCGAAGGCCAGAACCACTACGCCTGACGCGGCCAACAGAATTTTATGACTGAACTTGAGATTCATTTCATTGACTTCTTTTTGCCAAAAGGGGGTGAGCGTGCCGGATGCAACATTCCATGTAACGGGATAGGCAGACTCTGCGACTGCTCTATTTCGGTGCACGCATGGCTCGTCAGGCTTTCGGCCAACTCAGGATAAATGTTAGGAATTTGTGAGAAGCATCTGCTTTTAGCGTCAGAAGCCGACCAGCGGTAGGCCCCTGGCGTGAGGAGTTGCAAATTTTTTCAGCCTTGCCGACAATGCGACTAATTATCATTTGTGACGCTTTGCCAGGCCGCGTGAATGCCCTCTTCCGAGTACGCAGTACAGACGCTTTACAGCAACCATCATGGCTGGCTGAACACGTGGCTGCGCAGCCGCCTGGGTAATGCAGCCGATGCGGCGGACCTGGCCCAGGACACCTTTGTGCGCCTGCTGCAAAAAACCGAACGCTTCGAACTCAAAGCTCCTCGGGCCTTCCTGCGCACCATCGCGCGGGGCCTGGTGATCGATCATTGGCGCCGCGAAGAAATCGAGCGCGCGTATCTGGAGTCCATCGCGCATTTGCCCGAAGCCTTGGCACCGAGTGCTGAAGAGCGTGCGCTGATTCTGGAATTGCTGGAGTCCATCGCCCAGCTTCTGGACGGGCTCAAGCCCAAGGTACGTAAGGCGTTTCTACTGGCTCAGTGCGACGGGCTGACTTACAAGCAGATTGCACAGCAGATGGGTGTGTCACTGCGCTCGGTGGAACGGTATGTCGCCGAGGCGCTGTATCACTGTTATGTGCTGCGGTATGAGGCATGACCCCGATGGATAACGCGGCGCGCTCCGGGCCCGACCCGCAGGTGGTCAAGCAGGCGATCAGCTGGATGCTGCGCTTGCGGAACAATCGCGCGAATGTCCGCCTGAAGGCGCAGTGCGAGCACTGGCGTGAGGCTCATCATGAGCACGAGGTGGCCTGGCAACGTGTGCAGGCGCTGCAGCATGAATTGAGCGGCCAACTGGCGGCGATTCCCGGAGCCCATGTGGCGCTGGAGAACAGTGCCCAACGCCTTGGTCGCCGGCAAGCGTTGAAGGTGTTGTCCGGGGTGCTGTTGATGGGTTCGGCGGCTTGGGTCAGCCGAGACCTCACCGGCTGGCAGCGCTGGACCTCTGACCTGGCTACCACTACCGGCGAGCGTC
Source organism: Pseudomonas sp. PAMC 26793 (assembly GCF_000313235.1). Taxonomy (NCBI): domain Bacteria; kingdom Pseudomonadati; phylum Pseudomonadota; class Gammaproteobacteria; order Pseudomonadales; family Pseudomonadaceae; genus Pseudomonas; species Pseudomonas sp. PAMC 26793. The sequence continues at coordinate 5,761 of NZ_AMXG01000037.1, read as the reverse complement.
GTAGCGTGCAACTGCCGGATGGCACACGTCTGCAGCTCAATACCGACAGCGCGGTGGACCTGAACTTCAACCCACAGCAGCGCCTGATCACGTTGGTACGCGGGGAAATCCTGGTGACCTGCGGCGTTGCCGCGGCCACACCGCTGCTGGTTCGCACCCGCCATGGCTTGTTCGAAGGCATAGACGGGCGGTTTGTGGTTCGCCAAGACAGCGATTGCACACGCTTGAGCGTCGCGTCAGGCAACGTGGCGATTCATTCACCGCATACCGCCGACGGCCTATTCACTCAAGTGCATGCAGGAGAAAGCTACCTGGTACGTCAGAACGGGGCTGTTCTCGCACCGCCTTCGGATATGGATGCCGGGGCTTGGGCAGATGGTTTGATCGTCACCCGCAACATGCGTCTTGCCGATTTCCTGGCCGAGGTGGGGCGCTATCGCCAGGGTTATCTGGGCTGTTCAAGTGATATCGCAGACTTGCGCTTGTCTGGTGTTTTTCGCCTGGAAGACACTGAGAAGCTGTTGGCAATCCTTCCGCAGACGCTGCCCGTGCGTCTGCACTATCGCACACGCTGGTGGGTGAGCCTGGAACGCCAGGCCTGATTTATTTTTGGCGGCTTTTTTCCGTGAGTCCGGCTTAGACAGTAAGCAATTCAATCTGCCTTCAGCGACCTCTACGGATCTCGATAATGACTGTGCGTTTTTTCAGTAACTCACCCTCTTCCTACCCTTTGCTCGGTAAAGCCGTACGTGCCGCGTTGCTGTCGACCACGATGGGCATCGGCTTGCTGCCGGTGGCCGGTGTCGCAGCTGATAGCGGAGTCGAGCGTATCAGCCAGCGCTATGACATCCCTGCAGGCGCGCTGAGCGATGTGCTCAATCAGTTTGCCCGTCAGGCAGGCATCACCCTTTCCAGCACGCCTATGCAGACTCAGGGCCGCCAGTCTCCCGGGCTGCACGGGGAGTACTCTGCCAAAGAGGGCCTGAGCCAGTTGCTCAGCGGGTCAGGTTTGCAGGCCCAGGCCCAGGACTACGTGAGCTTCGTATTGCAGGCCCAGCCCGAGAGCGAGGCGCTGACCTTGCCGACCACCGACATCAAAGGCTTCGCCCTGGGTAATGCCTTGGGCAGCATGGAGGGCTACAACGCGACTCACAGCCAGATCGCCACCAAGACCAGTACCGCGCTGCTGGAAACGTCCCAGACGGTTTCAGTAGTGACCCGCGAGCAGATGGATGACCAAGGCTCGCAAACCGTTGCCCAGGCCATGCGTTACACCCCTGGCGTGCTGACCAACCCATATGGCGCCACTCACCGTTATGACTATGTGGCGATGCGTGGCTTCAACGACGGTTCCGTGGATAACATCTACCTCGACGGTTTGAAATCCATGGGGGACAGCGGCACCTACAGCACCATGCAGGTGGATCCGTATTTCCTTGAGCGCGTGGACATTCTCAAAGGCCCGTCATCGGTACTCTACGGACGCAGCTCGCCGGGCGGGCTGGTGGCGTTGACCAGCAAGAAGCCGTTGTTTGAGCCCTACCATCAGGTGCAGGCCACGGTGGGTTCCCAAGGCCAGCGAGGCATGGGTTTCGACTTCAGCGGCCCGGTGGATGACGACAAGCGTATTGCCTATCGACTGACCGGGCTTGCGGACAAGTTCGACACACAGTTCGATCATGTCAAGGAAAAACGCTACGCACTGGCACCCACCTTGAGCATCGACTTTACCGATGACACGTCCCTCACACTCCAGGCTTATCTGCAGCATGATCCCGACGGTGGCTACCACGGCGGTATGCCGGCAGATGGCGCGTTGCATCAGCGCAATGGCCAGCGGATCTCCAATCACTTCTTCGAGGGCGAGCCGGACATTGATGGGTACAAGCGGGATAAACAGTCGTTCGGCTACCAATTTGAGCATCGCTTCAATGATGTTTTCACCGCGCGGCAGAACTTTCGGTATCTGGATTCCAAGGTCGGGCTGGACCAGGTGTATGCCTATGGCTGGACCACGCCCACCAGTAATGAGCTGAATCGCTACTATTCAGGCGGTGACGAAAAGCTGCATGCGTTCATCATCGACAACATGCTGCAGGCTGAATTTTTTGCCGGCGCGACGAAGCACACGGTGTTGATGGGAGCGGACTATCAACGGCGAAAAACCGTTGTGGACTGGAGCAGCGGCTCTCTTGCGCCGGTCAACGCGTTTAATCCAGTGTATGGCAACTCCGAGATCAGCTATTACAGTCCAACCAGTTATCTGCGTCGGCTTGAGCAGACTGGTGTTTACCTGCAGGACCTGATTGAGATGAACAAGTGGCGGCTCTCCCTTGGGCTGCGTCAGGACTGGGTTGAGACCTCCGATGAAAACCGCATTGCTGAAGCGGGACGGCCGCTGGGCACGGAGATCAGTGATAAACGTACCAAGCTGACCGGGCGTGCAGGAGCGCTTTATCTGTTTGATAACGGTCTTGCGCCCTACGTCAGCTATTCCGAATCTTTCAACCCAAACTCCTATTCGGACAGTGCTGGCAATCCCCTGGCACCCACCGACGGGACCCAATGGGAAGTTGGTTTGAAATATCAGCCACCGGGTACCGACAACCTGTTCACCGCTTCGCTGTTCCGTATTGATCAGGAAAACCTGGCGACCAAACTGCCGCAGGAAAACTTCTATCGCGCCGTAGGTGCTGTGCGCTCTCAGGGCCTGGAGCTGGAAGGGCATATGCAGCTGACTGACAATCTCAAGTTGCTGGGCAGCTATACCTTCACTGACATCGAATATTCAAAGTCCATGGTCAGCACGTTGAGTACGGCGGACAACGTGATCGAGAACAAGGGTAATTCGCCGACCCAGGCGCCGCGTCATATGGCCTCGGTGTGGGCGGACTACAAATTCGACAGCGGCGCCCTGGATGGCCTGCGACTCGGCGGTGGCGTGCGGTATGTCGGCTACAGCTGGGCGGATGCGGAGAACACCATGAAGGTGCCCGCCTACACGCTATTTGATGCCTCGATGGGCTATGACCTGGGCAAGGTGGGCTTGAAGGGTGTGGATGTGCGCCTGAATGCCAATAACCTGACGAACGAGTCTTACGTGGCGTCGTGTGCCAGCCTGAACTTCTGCTACCTGGGTGAAGAGCGCAACGTCAGTGCGACGGTGAGCTACCAGTTCTAATTTCTCTCGATTCATCCAAAGCCAGTTCCTGATTCCAGGCGCTGGCTTTGTCGTCTTTGCAGGAAACCTTTATGCGTGCATTGCTGGTTTTATTTCATCGCTACATCGGGTTGGCGACGGCGTTGTTTCTGATGATGGCGGGGATTACGGGAAGCCTGCTGGCATTCAACCATGAGCTGGATGAATGGCTCAATCCAGGGTTCTATGCAGCGACAGCCAAGGGCCGTGCATTGCCGCCAGGCGAACTGGTGGATACGTTGCAGAGCCAGCATCCCAAGCTGCAAGTCTGGTACATGGAGTATCCACAAGAGAGCGGCCATACGGCTATGTTGGCGGCAGTTGCCAGAAACGATCCGGCGACGGGCAAACCCTTTGATGAACCTAACCAGGTTTTCTATCTCGATCCGGTCAGTGGTGAAGAACTGGGCCGGCGTGCTTGGGGCGCGTGCTGCTTTCAGCGTGAAAATCTCATCCCGTTCATTCTGGAGTTTCACTACAACCTGACACTGCCGGGTAATTGGGGTTTGTGGCTGATGGGGTTGGTGGCGATTGCGTGGGTGTTCGATTGTTTTATCGCGCTTTGGTTGACCCTGCCGAGAGGCAAACCTTTCTGGAAGAAGTGGTCCACGGCTTGGAAGATCAAGGGCGGTCATGCTTACCGGTTGAACTTCGATCTGCATCGGGCAGGCGGCTTGTGGCTTTGGCTATTGTTGCTGCCGATCGCGGTCAGCAGCGTGGCGATGAATTTGCCGAGTCAGGTGTTCAAGCCTGCTGTGTCGCTGTTCTCACCGGTAGAGGCCAGCGTCTATGAAGCCCGTGGCAGGTTACCGGCCGAACAACTGGGTGTGACCCAACTGAGTTATCAACAGGCCTATGAGCGGGCGCTGGAGGAAGGCAAGCGGCTAGGGCTGACGGCGGCGATTGGAGAGCTGTATTACAGCTTTGAGTACAACTTTTATGGGGCTGGTTTTGGGCAACATGATACGGAGGCTCATGGGAAATCCTGGTTGTTTTTCCATGGGACGGATGGGCGTTTATTAGGAAAGGAAATAGCAGGGCAAGGTACGTTGGGAGAGCGCTTTTATCGGCTGCAACTGCCGATCCATGGGGGCAGGATCATCGGGCTGACGGGGCAGGTGTTGATTGCGCTATTGGGGGTTGTGATCGCGATGTTGTCTGCTACCGGGATCTACATCTGGTGGCGCAAGCTATTGGCCAGACGAAGCGGTAAGGCACGTAAGGGGTGAGCATGTACGGTTTGTAGTTTACGTGCCCCTAAACGACAAAACCCCTGTCTGCGTTAGCAGACAGGGGTTTCGGAATTCAATCTTGACGATGACCTACTCTCACATGGGGAAACCCCACACTACCATCGGCGATGCATCGTTTCACTGCTGAGTTCGGGATGGGATCAGGTGGTTCCAATGCTCTATGGTCGTCAAGAAATTCTGTGTACCAGACCGTTGCGCTAGCAACGTGCCGGTGAAAATCATGGACTTCTACATAAACAAAACCCCTGATTGCGTTAGCAATCAGGGGTTTCGGAATTTAATCTTGACGATGACCTACTCTCACATGGGGAAACCCCACACTACCATCGGCGATGCATCGTTTCACTGCTGAGTTCGGGATGGGATCAGGTGGTTCCAATGCTCTATGGTCGTCAAGAAATTCGGGTACTGAGTCGTGACCAGATGGCCTCGCTTCAGCAAATTGGGTATGTGATAGCTTTCGGTGTTTGTGAGATTCGAACTTTCGGTTCGTTTCGTCTTCACACACCGCAATCTGGTGCTCTTTCGCTTTTCAGCTCGAAGCATACAAATTGCTTGGGTGTTATATGGTCAAGCCTCACGGGCAATTAGTATTGGTTAGCTCAACGCCTCACAGCGCTTACACACCCAACCTATCAACGTCGTAGTCTTCGACGGCCCTTCAGGGAACTCAAGGTTCCAGTGAGATCTCATCTTGAGGCTAGTTTCCCGCTTAGATGCTTTCAGCGGTTATCTATTCCGAACATAGCTACCCGGCAATGCCACTGGCGTGACAACCGGAACACCAGAGGTTCGTCCACTCCGGTCCTCTCGTACTAGGAGCAGCCCCTCTCAAATCTCAAACGTCCACGGCAGATAGGGACCGAACTGTCTCACGACGTTCTAAACCCAGCTCGCGTACCACTTTAAATGGCGAACAGCCATACCCTTGGGACCGGCTTCAGCCCCAGGATGTGATGAGCCGACATCGAGGTGCCAAACACCGCCGTCGATATGAACTCTTGGGCGGTATCAGCCTGTTATCCCCGGAGTACCTTTTATCCGTTGAGCGATGGCCCTTCCATACAGAACCACCGGATCACTAAGACCTACTTTCGTACCTGCTCGACGTGTCTGTCTCGCAGTCAAGCGCGCTTTTGCCTTTATACTCTACGACCGATTTCCGACCGGTCTGAGCGCACCTTCGTACTCCTCCGTTACTCTTTAGGAGGAGACCGCCCCAGTCAAACTACCCACCATACACTGTCCTCGATCCGGATAACGGACCTGAGTTAGAACCTCAAAGTTGCCAGGGTGGTATTTCAAGGTT